>NZ_JACVTU010000039.1:0-563 GCF_016624705.1 Acinetobacter sp. S40 | reverse complement strand
CCTTCTAAAATAAGATGATCCAGCCCTTCTTTTTTTTCTTCAACAAAGCTGAGCGCACCTGTCATTTTAAGGACGCTGAGAATATCTTCATCGTTTGCCAAGGGGGCGCCAAGCGTAAGGTTTTCACGAATCGTGCCATAGAATAGATGCGCATTTTGATTCAATAGTCCCATGTCACGACGAATATCTGCAGGGTCAATCAGGCTTAAATCCAGACCATCCAGACTAATTTTGCCTTGTACGGGAAATTGCATCCCGGAAAGTAGTTGCAATAAGGTGGATTTGCCGGCGCCATTACGCCCCAGTATGGCAATTTTTTCTCCCGCCTGAATGCTCAGATTCGGTACAATCAAGATGGGTTTCGGATCATCCTGACCATATTGAAAGGCCACGCCTTTTAGTTCGTAATCGCCATAAATCACAGGTTTATGGATTAAGTGGGCCTGATCAGGTTGATCAACCGATTTCTTCATGAGTTCATCAAGACTGGTCTTGGCCACTTTGGCTTGCTGTAATCGTCCCAACACACCGGTAATTTGAGAAATGGGGGCCAACATTCTAGA
>NZ_JACVTU010000038.1:0-679 GCF_016624705.1 Acinetobacter sp. S40 | reverse complement strand
CTGATTGCTGCTGCATCTTTTTCAGCCGAGTTGCTGTCCAGTTTGGCCACGATCTCTTCAAGAGTCATTCGCCCCTGACCGATATGATTGCCATCCTGAAAGACCATCGGCACTGCCATGATTTTGCGCTGTTCAACTTCATCCTGAAAGAACGCACCATCAATCATGGTGGCGGTGCTATTGGGATTATAGATTGCGATCAGGTTTAAAGCCTGTACCACGTCTGGACAGTTGTGACAGCTTAAAGAGACAAATACATCAAAGTCCGCTTTTAAGTTTAAAGCTTTAATTTGCGTTAAGAGTTCATCAGAAACTTTTGGGGCATACCCTGAAGTCTGTAATAACGCCAGAATTAAAGAGGTAAACTCATGTCCCATCGGCAAACCAGCAAAGAATACGCGTGGTTGCTCACCGGCTTTTGCAATACCAAAACTTGGACGGCGTGAGTTTTGTCCATCGAAACGAGCCGTGACCTGATCAGAAAGTTCAGCAATTTCAGTCACCAATTCTTTAATTTTGGTGGCTTTGTCTGAATCATCCAGTGCGGCCACCAGTTCAATAGGGCTTTCTAAACGTTCTAAATAGGTTTTTAACTGAGTTTTAATGGTTTGATCTAACATACTAAATGTCTCCAGAGGAGTAAATTCTTAACTTAATGAGGATGATACGGTAAAAGGTT
>NZ_JACVTU010000037.1:0-898 GCF_016624705.1 Acinetobacter sp. S40 | reverse complement strand
ACCTGCATTGCATGGAACGGTTGATGATCCTACTGCAAAAGTCACAATTGTTGTTAATGGGGTGAGTTATCCAGCTACGAATAACGGCGATGGAACCTGGACTCTGGCAGACAATACGTTACCTGCTTTAACCGATGGATTGCATACTGTTGTGGTAAATGCAACGGATGCAGCAGGAAATAGCAATACCACTTCCAAAGATATTTCTATCGATACCACAGCACCGAGTTTGACGATTACCACAGCTGATACCACATTATCGCCTAACGAAGTTGTAGATATCACCTTCAACTTTAGTGAGAAAGTCATCGGATTTGACTTGTCTGATATTCAAGTAACAGGTGGATCAATTTCACAACTTCAAACAACAGATGGTGGCTTAACCTGGACAGCAAAATTTACTCAGTCTGGTACCGATCAGCCAAGTATTAAAGTTTCTGGCAGTGGTTATACGGACCTTGCAGGTAATAATGGTACAGATGCAATATTGGATGGCAACAACAATTTCCACTATGATCCAGATGCAAAAGACGTTATAGGCAGTGTGGCCTTATCTGCGGGAGAAGATGCAAATAATGATGGCGTAATCAATACAGCAGAATTAGGAGCGGATGGTAAAGTCAATGTTGATATTACCTTGGGAGTGGATGCAGCGGTAGGTGATATCATAACGATCAATGGTGTATCGCATACATTAACTCAGGCAGAAGTAGATGGCCATAAAGTGGTAAGTGCGGTAACTGTAACTGATGGTAGCAATACTATAATAGTTGAATACAACGATGGTCTTGGAAATACAGATACTGCTCAAACAATTGTAAATGTTGATATTACTTCACCCGCGGTTACGCCAACAATCGGTTTGGTCGCAGATGATGTAGCACCGATGACTGGAACG
>NZ_JACVTU010000036.1:0-930 GCF_016624705.1 Acinetobacter sp. S40 | reverse complement strand
TTGAAATCACAGAGATACTGTTTAAAGAATGGCAAAATAAAAGTGCCTTATTTGCCGCCAGTTTAACCCTTGATCTAAAAGGCCTCAATCAAAACTACGATATTCGACCTTTGAGCATGCAGATCAACGAATCAGATTACGACTTTCTGACACGTTTGTGGCGCAGCGAAGGAATCAACTGGTTGATTGATGAAGCACAGCCCATCGTTACACATCCCTCACACGAACTTGCTCCCCAGCACCTACGCCTGATAGACCACCAAGCCTCATTTACCGTACTGAATCGTGGGGTGATCCGATTTCACCGCAGTCATGCGACTGAATATTTTGACAGCATGACCCGCTTTACCGCGCATCGCCAACTACAATCGACAGCCACCTACGTACAACGCTGGCAAGCGGATGCCCTCACTCAAGATGATGGTAGTGGTAGCATATTGAGCGCCCATCAGCATAGCGATCAACAAAGTAACGAAAGTTTAAGCTTAGAACAGGCATGGCACATAAGTCCCACATGGACTACAGACCTGACCGGAGCGGATCAGGCTACCGCTTCAGGTTCTTCACAACTTGAAAAACTCAAGCACAACCTAACTGACTACCAAGAAAAACAAGCCAAATACTTTAAAGCCCAAACCACAGTACGAGATGCACAAGTAGGATACTGGTTTGAACTCACTGGACACCCTGAAATTGATCAACATGAAGGAACTGATCGACAATTTATCATTTATGAAAAACGATTCTATAACCAAAATAACTTACCCAAGGATCTTCAACAACAATTTGAGAATTTGCTCAATTATTCAGTATTAAAAACATCAGCTAAAGAAGAACGTCAAGGCAATGAACTCACCTTAATTCGCCGTCAAATCAAATTAGTACCAGAATACCACCCCTTAGCCCATCGACCACTCACCCATCCACAGC
>NZ_JACVTU010000035.1:0-1200 GCF_016624705.1 Acinetobacter sp. S40 | reverse complement strand
ATGATAGATAAAAGTGCAGCGACCCTACCGGAAGCGCTTTCCCAGATTAAAGACGGTGCCACCATTTTAATTGGTGGTTTTGGCACAGCAGGCCAACCCGCTGAACTAATTGACGGTTTAATTGAACTCGGACTTAAAGATCTCACCATTGTCAGCAACAATGCCGGCAATGCTGACTATGGTCTTGCCAAATTACTTAAAACGGGCGCAGTCAAAAAAATCATCTGTTCTTTCCCACGTCAAGCCGACTCTTATGTCTTCGACGAACTGTATCGTGCGGGTAAAATCGAACTGGAAATTGTGCCACAGGGCAATCTGGCGTGCCGTATGCAAGCCGCAGGCATGGGACTTGGACCGATCTATACCCCCACCGGTTTTGGCACCTTACTGGCAACCGGAAAACCTACTTTAAGCTACGAAGGCAAAGACTACGTTCTGGAAAATCCAATCAAAGCTGACTTTGCCCTGATTAAAGCCCACAAAGGCGATCGCTGGGGCAATCTGGTCTATCGTAAATCTGCACGTAACTTTGGCCCCATTATGGCCATGGCCGCAGATGTGACCATTGCTCAAGTCAGTGAAGTGGTCGAACTGGGTGAACTTGATCCCGAAGTGATCGTAACGCCAGGGATTTTTGTCCAACACGTGGTACAGGTACAACCTGCACCAGCACCCACTGCCGCATAAGGAAATCGACATGAGTTATCAAAAACTAAGCCGTGACCAGATTGCACAGCGTGTGGCACAGGATATTCCAGAAGGCGCATATGTCAATTTAGGTATTGGTTTACCCACTAAAATTGCCAGCTACCTACCGGCTGACAAAGACGTCTTCCTCCATTCAGAAAATGGTTTATTGGCCTTTGGCCCACCTCCTGCAAAAGGTGAAGAAGATCCAGAGCTGATCAATGCCGGGAAAGAATACGTAACCATGCTTAAAGGCGGTTGTTTCTTTCATCATGGCGACTCCTTTGCCATGATGCGTGGTGGACATCTCGACATTTGCGTACTCGGTGCCTTCCAGATTGCCGCCAATGGTGACCTTGCCAACTGGCATACCGGCGCAGCTGATGCGATTCCATCGGTCGGTGGCGCGATGGACTTGGCCGTAGGCGCTAAAAAAGTCTTTGTCACCACCGATCACGTCACCAAAAAAGGCGAACCGAAGATCGTAGCGGAACTGACTTATCCAGCCACAGG
>NZ_JACVTU010000034.1:0-1211 GCF_016624705.1 Acinetobacter sp. S40 | reverse complement strand
AACTTGGGCAATCTCAGCCATCCCAAAGAACAGGAAAACAGTCAGGGACGTGGCGAAGGATTTGAGTTAAGGACGGATCACTATGGCGCAGTACGTGCTGGAAAGGGCATGCTGATTAGTACCTATGCACAAGAACAGGCTATTGCTGACCATTTAGACGTCATGCAAGCCCAGTCTTTACTCATACAAGGCTATGAAAACATGAAAATGCTCAGTGAAATTGCGACCCAGCAAAGGAGCGATGCATTAAATGTCATCCAGCGACTACCCAAACTCATTCAGTCACTTGAACTGAAAACGACCAGTCAGGCTTTAAATAGCACACTGAATCTATTTAAAGACAGCATGAATCAAGATCCCATTCATGCGCTGAAAGATTGTGGAAGCTTTATCAAAGAGATTGGGGGACTAGGAGGCGATACCAAAGGAATTGTCGATGAATTTAATACGTTCTTTACCAACTCAAAAGAAGCGGTAGAGAACCTCAAAGCATTTATTGAAAATGTAGAAGAACATGGGGCGGACCTGATAAAAGGCAAACTGGCAAGCATAAAAAACCAAATCAGTGACAATCCATTTGAAAGCCTACAACAAGTTGGAGCAATCATAGCCAATGTAGAGCTCAAAGACTTTGACCTGATGAGTGCGTGTGGAACCTTTAACAAAGGCAGCAAACTCGGAATGACCCCGTCTAAAGCCTTAAGTTCCTTACAGGACTTTATGGAAGGGTATAGTCAGGATTTGGAAAATAGCAACACAAGCACACCACAAGAACAAGGCAGGATTTTTAGACAAGCCCTGATGCTTTTAGCCTCACCGAATGGAATTGCATTAACCACGCCTGAAAACATTTTACTTCAAGCCTCTCAGGATATTGCCGAGAGTGCTAGTGGTTCAATTAATCTGAGTGCACAGAAAAATATTATTGGGCATGCACAAGACAAGATCAGTTTTTTACTGCACAACATGGAATTAGCGCGTATGCCGCAAAAGGGAAAATACAACTGCAAGCGCAAGATGATGCGATAGAAGCGATAGCCAGACAAGTCATCAAACTCATTTCCACAGAGGGAAGGATCGAACTGACCAGTCCGATTGAGATAGATATAAAAGCAGGGGGTTCACAGCTAAAAGTGAATAAGGAGGGTGTATTTATTAATACAGGTGGCTACTTCAAGGTAAAGAGTGGGCAGAATGTGTTTGAGAGTGGG
>NZ_JACVTU010000033.1:0-1257 GCF_016624705.1 Acinetobacter sp. S40 | reverse complement strand
ATCAAAACTGATGGTCTGACTGGCTGCTGCCAATGTTTTGGTATCACCCTCCTGTGTGAGTTTAAGGGTACATACACCCGCACCAATCCCTTTGAGTTCGCCTTGACTATACGTACAGGTTGATGAAGAAAGGCTGCTGATCGTGACAGGCAGTTTGGCACTGGATTCAGTATCCAGTGAATACACACTCTCCGTCAGAATGTATTTCATTTTAAGTGGGGTAATGGTTTGCTTGAGCTTATTGACACACACATTATTTTCTAAATATTGCTCAGCCGCACAAATCACATTGACGGTCATGCTGCTATTCAATGCTCGAACTTTTGCTGTCCCTGCCTGTGTCAGTGCCAGAGTACACTGCCCAACCTTTAGGGCTTTGAGTTCATTACCACTTACACTACAGATATTGGGTGTGTTACTGCTAAATGTTACTGCCAGACCTTGATCTGTATTTAATGATAATGGATAGCTGTGACCTTGAACCAGTGTACTCAATGGGAATGCCTGAATATTTTGTACTGCCTTGTTTTTACAAGTGCCCTCTTCCAGATATTGGCTTTCAGCACAGGCCACTGGCTTAGGATTGGTATTGCCGTTATTTGGATTTTCCGTTCCACCGCCATTTGATGAACTGGACTCTCCTCCCGAACCACCGCCTCCACATCCGACCATGACTGTGCTGATTGCCAGCATCAGCACAGATGGCATAAAGGTTTTTGAAATCATCATGATTGACTGCCTTATATTTATATATTGTTATTGATAATGATCAGCCGAAAGGAGTTGACGGATTTCACTGGCCATTTTTGGACTACGCCAAGGAAACAATACTTTAAGGCTGTAATTCGGTTTAAATTGATCTCGTGTTCCAATATTGACTTGAAACTCTCGTTTCATCGGTGTCCGATGGACTTGCTGATTAACATGGGTTCCCATCATTGGGTTACTGATCATCGTGGTTGTCGTTCTGAAGCGGTCTTCAACCAGATTGTAATGTCCAACAGAAGTTATATAGTCAAAAGGATATTTGACTAAGCGTTGATCTGGCTGATCAAACAGGATGATGGTTTTATCTTGGCTGTTTATCCAGACCCCACGGTTTTGATAATTAAAAGTTTCACCTTGACGTTTCAGTTGTTCGGTCATCCCATCAAAGTAGGTATTTCCATATTGATAGAGGTAGTAAATGATCACAAACCAGAACAGGTCAAAGCCAAAGAAGATATAGCCGAAAGCACCAAAGGAAAAGAGTTTGGC
>NZ_JACVTU010000032.1:0-1271 GCF_016624705.1 Acinetobacter sp. S40 | reverse complement strand
CAAAAATGCGTTGATCGGATCTACACCGACCTGTGCGTGATCGATGTTACCCCTGAAGGCCTTAAAGTGACTGAAAAAGTTGCAGGTTTAAGCTTTGAAGAATTGCAACGCTTAACGGGCGCAACCTTGATTGATGCAACTTAAGGAGAGGACAGATACCCATGAAAAACGCATATATCATCGATGCCATCCGAACTCCCTTTGGTCGCTATGCAGGTGGCCTGGCCCCTGTACGTGCGGATGACTTGGGGGCAGTCCCGATTGCCGCATTGATCGAACGCAATCCCACTGTCAACTGGCAACAGGTCGATGACGTGATCTATGGTTGCGCCAATCAGGCTGGCGAAGACAACCGTAACGTTGGACGCATGTCAGCACTGCTTGCAGGCTTACCGGTAGACGTTCCTGCCACCACAGTCAACCGTTTATGTGGATCATCACTGGATGCCATTGCGATGGCAGCACGTGCCATCAAAGCCGGTGAAGCCCATTTGATTATTGCGGGTGGTGTTGAAAGCATGAGCCGTGCGCCTTACGTCATGGGCAAATCCGAAGGTGCCTTTGGTCGTAGCCAAAAGATTGAAGACACCACCATGGGCTGGCGTTTTATCAATCCAAAACTCAAAGCCATGTATGGTGTAGACACCATGCCACAAACGGCTGAAAACGTGGCAGAACAGTTCAACATCAATCGTGAAGATCAAGACCAGTTCGCTTATAACAGTCAGCAGCGTACTGCGGCAGCGCAAGCCAAAGGCTACTTTGCTAAAGAAATCGTACCTGTGACGATTCCACAGCGCAAAGGTGAGCCTGTACTGATCACGACAGATGAGCATCCACGTGCATCGACCACACTCGAAGGTTTAACCAAACTCAAAGGTGTGGTGAAAGCAGACGGTACAGTAACTGCGGGCAATGCATCAGGTATTAATGATGGTGCAGCGGCAGTATTGATAGCATCTGATGAAGCGATTGCACACTACCAATTAAAACCCCGTGCCAAAATCATTGCCGCGACGACGGTGGGAATCGAACCAAGAATTATGGGTTTTGCACCTGCACCTGCGATTAAAAAACTGCTGAAACAAGCCAATATGACGTTAGATCAGATGGATGTGATTGAGCTGAATGAAGCATTTGCAGCGCAAGCTCTGGCGTGTACCCGTGATCTCGGTCTAACCGATGAGGATGCACGAGTGAATCCAAATGGCGGGGCGATTGCACTGGGTCATCCATTGGGCGCATCAGGAGCACGTTTGGTGACCACTGCG
>NZ_JACVTU010000031.1:0-1892 GCF_016624705.1 Acinetobacter sp. S40 | reverse complement strand
TTTTTCATCCATTACCGCATATTTACCATCACCATCTAGCGCAAAACCTGCAAATGTTTGGACTGTTTGGCCAGCAATGGTTTTATTAAATGTCCGTTCTGTGACATGAAATGAGATCGTTTTACCAACTTGTTTTTTAAAGTCAGCTACACACCAATTCAGCTTTTGAGGAATTGATACAGATACAACTTCCTCAGTATTACGATTCAACTTGTTCGACCAAACGTTCTTGGTAAAAACTAAGCTGTGATATGAAACGTTTTTTTCCTTGTCTTCATAGACTGAGACGTTTTCGAGTTTTCCAGTGATTGAAAGTTGCATGATTAACCTACCTTAGCGAAGCGTGAAATTGGTTCCTGATACCAGTCTGGTACCTGATTTTGGAAGTCGATTTTTACGAGTTGAACAAATGGAATAACGTTATTTTTTGATTCTGAATCAAGGTTTTGCAGATATGCCTTTGAGAAGCCACATTCACGTAAATCTTTCAAATAAGCGTAATAACGAGTTTCAGAATATTTCTTTTTCATTATTTCTGAACCATGCATTTCAAGTGCACAGAAGAAGTTGAAAATATTACGAGACTTAGTCTGAGATAAACGCCCTGACTTTGTGTAAGTATCGAATTGAGAACATATTTTTGCAAAAACGGTATCGTGATCTAATGCTTTCATGGTGTGACCCTCAAGGGCTTCAAATAGTGGCTTGTTTGCGAGTTGCCATATTTCAGATAAAAAATTCGGGTTAGCTTGCTGATGTTTAATTAAGTCAAAGATATTTAAAGGAATATTATGTTCAGTCAGCCAAAGTGGTTTAAAACGTGTTTCTAAACGTAGTAAACCCTGCATAAATGCAATAACTCTAGGATCTTCCATGGCTTTAATGACACGCATTGCAAAGGATTCACCCTTAGCAGCTTGACGCTTTAATTTTGAAAGCTGTAATTGAAATTCGATCGATTTACAGTAAGCCTTACGTGCAAGACGTTTAGAATTCGGTGAACCCCAGTAAACTGTAGAGCCATACACCAATTTAGATTTACGAAGTGAGCCACTGGAGACCTTTCTAAGAAAATCCAAGACTTGTAAAACCTGATCGTCATTTCTTAATCGTGCTGAATATGTGACATCTAAGTTCACGATCTGAGCGTTTGGAACGTCTAAAACGTCATAAAGCTTTGGATTTGATTCAGCCAAAAAACCAAGCATTTCAAAGATGCCAAGCTCTAAATTGTCAGAACCGAAAATATTATGACCCTGCATGATCTTCGCGGGACTGCACTTGATCATGACATGTGGTTTTATTTTGCCTGCATGTACCAGTTTAAATGCGACATTGGTAAAGGAGGTTGGTAAGTCATCATATGGGTGATACAACGCCCCTACTTGCATGTTTCCCTGTTCATCAAGATATACATCTCGTGAACCAACCGTTACACCAAGTTCCAATAAATTTAGAGACAGCAAAAATTGCTTGTTATCTTTATCAGAGATAACAAATTCGTCTTTAACGAATAAGCGAATTTCTGCAAAATCAATCATCGGAATATCATTTTCTATAGATTTCTATAGGATTATAGATATATAGGAAAATATAAATCAATAGATTTCTATAGAATTCTATAGAAATTTATCTAAGGGCAATCAGAATGGCTCAAAGCGTCTACTTGAATGAATGGGAGCAAAAAAAGCTCTATAAAAAAATGATCGAACTGAACAACAAGTTATCCGATAAAGGAATGAGAGGCATTTCAAAAGAAAGCCAATTAGTTCACAAAATAATAGAATTGAGCATTGAAAAATTAGACGTTTCAGAAAGTGGAAGCATCATTTTAAAATGAAAAAACTCCTAAATATGGGAGTTAAGTACGACATTTTAAACAAGTCGTACTT
>NZ_JACVTU010000030.1:0-1897 GCF_016624705.1 Acinetobacter sp. S40 | reverse complement strand
TTTTGTTCCAGAATTTGAAACTTATATCCAAGTCAAAAATTGTACTTGATTGGAATTAAAAACTTGTTTAATAATAAAAAACTGCCTCATGACTGAAGCAGTTTTTAAAAATGGTGATAATTAGTTTTAGCCAATGATGATCTGGTTATTGGCTAGCAAATCTTGTAAATCTAGACCCGCTTTATTTTCCAAAATGATCAAATCAGACATGGTGTAATTTCCAAGTGCGCCATCACGATCCACTTTAATTACAGCATTGCCATTTGCATCATCTTCAACAGAAATGTAATCGGCTATATTACTGTTATCTGCTAAAAGACCATCAAAAAAGTCAGAACTAAATTTGATTTTGTCGTTGGTTTCATAATCTATCCAAGTATCTGTACCATTACCACCAGTTACATCTGCTGTATTTAGTACCTCATACATTATAGTGTCATCCCCACGACCCGTTGAGATAATGTCATTACCTGAACCACCATATATAGTGTCATTACCTGCCCCAGCGATAATAATGTCATTACCAGAACCACCATAAATAATATCATCACCACCTTTAGTCACAGAATCAACAGCATCGGCATTCACAAAATCACGATAATGCTCTTTTACATAATCATAAATTTGTTGCTGCGTAGGATCTGCCCCATTTGTTACTTCAGCTTTTAGATAAGCTTCGAGCGTTGAATATCCAGAATACTTAGGATAAAGATATGGATTATCCGTACGTCCCTGCCATGTAATCCAGTCTGTATTGATTGAATCACCAAAGAGAATGTCATCACCAGCTCCCCCTTTCACTGTATCACTTCCCACATCAGCAGGCAGGAAGTTCTCTGAGCCCCCAATTAGATAAGCAATTAGTTTCCCAGCATCAGCTATGGCATGAGCTTCACCATGATTAGTACTAGACCAGTTCTCAATTTTATCACCATTAATATCTGTGTTATCAAAACGAGAAACTGCATCCTGTACTCCAGTAGCAGTACCAACACCTACAGCAAAAACCTTACTCTGACTAGCTAGATCTGCGAAATCTGCATCATATTTAGAATAATCAGAAGTAGTTGGGTTAGCACCAGTACCATTATAAGTATTCGGCTTACCATCTGTGAGGAAGTAAGTCTGATTTTCATAACTTGAATCGGCAGCAACTGATCCACTTTCTAGTCCAGTAGTAAGGCCATCAAACCAATTCTCTGCTTTTTCCCAACCTCTATTAGGATTAGTACCACCGGCTGCACTTAATCCATCAATATAATCAAATATTTCTTGCAAATTATCTTTGGTTACTACCCAAGATTTATTGTAATTATTACCTGCATATCCTGCACTAGAGAAAGAGGCAAGCTGTAAGTTAATAACACCATCATGTGTAACCATCTGTTGAATAAATGCCTTCAACCCTGCCTTAGCAATTTCTAAACGGCTTTGTTCGCCATTTGATGGGTTAACATCAGATGCTAACCGATAATTCATGCTTCCAGACAAATCTAATACAACTGAAACATTATAATTATGCCCTGAAATAAAGTTGGTTTTCAAACCACCAATATCACCAGCTATAAGGTCATCACCAGATGTCGCTGTTACGATATCATCACCATTAGTGATACCTGTGGATTGATCTCCTTTAATCACAGAGTCCACAGATTCTGTATCTTGAGCATCAATAGCAGTACCATTACGATCAATTGAATTTGCCACTACAGTAACAGTTGATCCATTTAAACCAGTCGCAATTCCATCCACAGCTGTTAATTGGTATTGATAATTACCGTTTAAATCAGTTTGGACAGTACGCTCAATTTCAAGTTGCTCACCATTCTCATCATACCCTGTAATAGTCAGTACAACGTCGGTGCCTGGGGCAACGTCTGTCGTCGTACCTGTGATG